>NZ_JAESPO010000029.1:0-427 GCF_016757475.1 Bacillus sp. RHFS10 | reverse complement strand
AGCCTGGCGCAGCTGCAACTGCAGCTCCACCGCCTGCAGCCGCGCCAGGCTGATGGCATCGGCCGGCAGCGCCGGCGACGGGCGCGTCAGCAGCGCCTGCAGCCGGCGCAGGTGCTCGCGCTGCAGGCTGCGGCGCATCGGCTCGATCTCCTTGCCGCTCTTCAGCTCGCTCCACACCGCGCCTTGCAGCGTGGCATAGACCTCGTTGAGCGAGATCGCGCCCTTGCGCTCCTTCTCCGGCAGGTAGTTCGGCAGCTCGAGCCGGCGGCGTGCGGTGCCGGCGCTCCGGAGGCCGTCCATCGCCTGCGTCTGCAGCGCCAGCACGCCCTGCGGCACCGCCACCGGGCCCACGCGCGCCCACTCGATGGAGTCGGGCGACAGCGTGGCCAGGAACTCGGGCTTGAAGCGGAAGCGGTCGGTGCTGACC
>NZ_JAESPO010000028.1:0-446 GCF_016757475.1 Bacillus sp. RHFS10 | reverse complement strand
GCCGTACCGGGCGTTCAGGGGCGTCGTCCCTACTGCCGGCGTCCGAAATTCCTGAGGTCGTCAGGGCGACCTCAGCGGACCCTGCTGAAATGGACGCACTGCTCATAATTGTGCCAGATGCGCCTTCAGCATCCGTATTCGACCAGCTCCCGGAGAGCGAGCGCTGGCAGGAGCTCAACGCGCGCTCAAAGCCTTCCAAGGGTACCGTCCGCACCACCGTTCTCGCCAATCGCAGGCAGACACTTGCCGTACTTGGATACATAGGGGCGCAGGCCACCACTTTCGAGAGGCTGTCGCTAGCGGGACGCATGTTCAAAGAGGCTTCGGCGCGCAATCCGCGCAGCGTGGGCCTGATGTCTGTGGCGGATGACGCTCCGGCAGAAGCGCTGCTGGCAGCCGGATTTGCGTCCGCATTCCAGATGCCCGCGTACCGCTCCAAATCAGAC
>NZ_JAESPO010000027.1:0-448 GCF_016757475.1 Bacillus sp. RHFS10 | reverse complement strand
AAGTCGTAACAAGGTAGCCGTATCGGAAGGTGCGGCTGGATCACCTCCTTTCTAAGGATATATTACGGAATATAAGACCTTGGGTCTTATAAACAGAACGTTCCCTGTCTTGTTTAGTTTTGAAGGAACTTTGTTCCTTGAATAAGTTAAGATGGGCCTGTAGCTCAGCTGGTTAGAGCGCACGCCTGATAAGCGTGAGGTCGGTGGTTCGAGTCCACTCAGGCCCACCATCTTAAATAAACGGGGCCTTAGCTCAGCTGGGAGAGCGCCTGCTTTGCACGCAGGAGGTCAGCGGTTCGATCCCGCTAGGCTCCACCAACGTGTTCTTTGAAAACTAGATAACAGTAGACATCACATTCAATTAGTAATACAAGATATCACATAGTGATTCTTTTTAACGGTTAAGTTAGAAAGGGCGCACGGTGGATGCCTTGGCACTAGGAGCCGA
>NZ_JAESPO010000026.1:0-451 GCF_016757475.1 Bacillus sp. RHFS10 | reverse complement strand
CGGCGGGGTCCACCGGCTTGTCGAGCATGCAGACTGCGCCATGCTGTCTGGCCTCCTCACGGCAATGCGGTGTGGCATGGGCGGTACCGAAGATGCATGGCGTTCGGAGGCCTGTGGCTCGGAGTCTGCGCAGCAGTTCGATGCCGGAGATGTCATCCAGCGCGATATCGCAGATCAGGCAGTCATAGGAGGCGTTGCTCGGGTGGGCCATGAAGCCTTCCGCGGAGGAGAAGAAGGCTGCGCCCCAGCCAAGTGAACGAATCAGCGCGCCAGTGGATCTACGAACCGATGGTTCGTCATCGATGACACAAACAATCTTGACAGGCACGGGCATCAGCGTTGGAACGGGCAAAACATAGGGGAAGCGCCTTGCAAGATGCGGGGCGCTTGACGGGACATTAGCGCAATCGGGATACGGGGACACTTATACGGAGGTATCGCCTTGCATACG
>NZ_JAESPO010000025.1:0-455 GCF_016757475.1 Bacillus sp. RHFS10 | reverse complement strand
AGGTTGGCCGTGCCGCCAGCGGTGGCAGCCAGCGGGTTGCGCACACGGTCGTCCTGGCGCTGCACGATGCCGGCGACGCGGAGCTGCCAGTCCGTGTTCAGCGGCACGTTGACCGCCGTCTCCAGGTTCACGGAGTTCCAGCGGCCGTAGCTCAGGTTGGCATAGCCTTCCAGGCGCTTGCCCGGCTTGGCGGAGTCGAACTTCATCACGCCGGCGGGCGAGTTGCGGCCGAACAGCGTGCCCTGCGGGCCGCGCAACAGCTCGACCTGCTCCATGTCGAACACCGGGAAGCCCTTCAGCGCCACGCTTTCCTGCACCACGTCGTCGTAGACGAGGCCCACCGGTTGCGACGCGTTCAGATCGAAGTCGGTGTTGCCCAGGCCGCGCACGTAGAAGCGCGGGAAGGTGCGGCCGAAGTCGGACTCGATGTTCAGGCTGGGCACCTTGCCGGACAG
>NZ_JAESPO010000024.1:0-460 GCF_016757475.1 Bacillus sp. RHFS10 | reverse complement strand
AACAGGGTGTGGTCGCGCGGCCTCTGGCTGGTCGCACACCTGTGCTCACCACTTACCTGCTGCGCCGTGGCAACGAGCCTTCGGAAGTGTTGGCTCGTTTTATCGAGAGAACAAGCTCCCTTGAACCATCCGCGACGAAGAAGCCGACCGTACTACCCGACCTTGATGCTACGGAGGAAATCGAGCCATGAACAAGATTGCGCTGATTCTGCTTGCTGCAATGCTGACCGCCTGCGGCAAATCCGAACCCACCGAAACGGTAGAGGCACTTGCCGCCAATCCTGAACGATTGAAGGAACTGCGGCAACAGTGCAAGACGGATCGCGCCAAGCTGGGCGACGAACTCTGCAATCGTGTGGCCGAGGCGACGAATCGACGGTTCTTTGGCGATGGGAAGACGCCCTATACAGCGCCGAAAGAGCAACCGAAGTTCTGATCGAACCATCATCTACTCAATGAC
>NZ_JAESPO010000023.1:0-491 GCF_016757475.1 Bacillus sp. RHFS10 | reverse complement strand
TCCACCGACATCGTCCAGCCGCCGCCCATGTCCGATGCCTGCGGCGCGGCCAGGTCCGCCAGCACGCCCTTCAGCGCCGCGCCGAGCGCGTCAAGCTGCGCCGGCGTGGGCGTGATTCCCTTGCCGATGCCGGCTTCGGCGAAGCGCGCCACCATATCGGCTTCTGCGGCCGGCGGCGGATTGTCCGCCAGCATCTGGTTGACCACCGCCGCGAAGCGCGCCGGATCGCCCAGATGCTCGCGCGGCTGCATGCCCGCATCGAAGGCGAACGCGGCCGGATCGCCATCGAGCCGCTTCAGCGCGATGGAGTCCTGCAGCGCGTGGCCAGCCGCCAGGTAGGCATCGCCATCCACCAGCAGCCGGCCGATCATCCACACCGCGTTGGTCGGGCAGGGTACGGCCTGCATGCCGGCGGGCACCTCGCCATGCCAATCGGGCCCGTGCAGCAGGAAGCGGCCCACGCCAGTGCCGGTGGTGCGGCTGCCCAGGTA
>NZ_JAESPO010000022.1:0-657 GCF_016757475.1 Bacillus sp. RHFS10 | reverse complement strand
AAGTCCTGTGTGTCTGCCAATTCCACCACCCCGGCGTGGATGGTATAGTTGGAGCGGAAGACGGGATTCGAACCCGCGACCCCCACCTTGGCAAGGTGGTGTTCTACCACTGAACTACTTCCGCAGACAGGATGTCCAGTTTTTATAACTGTTATCCTATATAATGCGGGTGAAGGGACTTGAACCCCCACGTCATAAAGACACTAGATCCTAAGTCTAGCGCGTCTGCCAATTCCGCCACACCCGCGTAAAGTGGTGAGCCATGAAGGACTCGAACCTTCGACCCTCTGATTAAAAGTCAGATGCTCTACCAACTGAGCTAATGGCTCTTCTTACAAGAGACTTGAGTATTATACCATATAAAAAGTGGTGCCGGCAAGAGGACTTGAACCCCCAACCTACTGATTACAAGTCAGTTGCTCTACCAATTGAGCTACACCGGCAAAATGGTGGAGGATGACGGGCTCGAACCGCCGACCCTCTGCTTGTAAGGCAGATGCTCTCCCAGCTGAGCTAATCCTCCATAATTGCACTAGCGTGCAATTGCTTGGCGGCGTCCTACTCTCACAGGGGGAAACCCCCGACTACCATCGGCGCTGAAGAGCTTAACTTCCGTGTTCGGCATGGGAACGGGTGTGACCTCTTCGCTATCGCCAC
>NZ_JAESPO010000021.1:0-697 GCF_016757475.1 Bacillus sp. RHFS10 | reverse complement strand
CCAGCATTCAGTTGGGCACTCTAAGGTGACTGCCGGTGACAAACCGGAGGAAGGTGGGGATGACGTCAAATCATCATGCCCCTTATGACCTGGGCTACACACGTGCTACAATGGACAGAACAAAGGGCAGCGAAACCGCGAGGTTAAGCCAATCCCACAAATCTGTTCTCAGTTCGGATCGCAGTCTGCAACTCGACTGCGTGAAGCTGGAATCGCTAGTAATCGCGGATCAGCATGCCGCGGTGAATACGTTCCCGGGCCTTGTACACACCGCCCGTCACACCACGAGAGTTTGTAACACCCGAAGTCGGTGAGGTAACCTTTTAGGAGCCAGCCGCCGAAGGTGGGACAGATGATTGGGGTGAAGTCGTAACAAGGTAGCCGTATCGGAAGGTGCGGCTGGATCACCTCCTTTCTAAGGATATATTACGGAATATAAGACCTTGGGTCTTATAAACAGAACGTTCCCTGTCTTGTTTAGTTTTGAAGGATCATTCCTTCAAAAACATAGGAACACCTGCTAAATGCGCCACATCTGTGGGAACGCATGTGTTAGCATGTCCTATACGTTGTTCTTTGAAAACTAGATAACAGTAGACATCACATTCAATTAGTAATACAAGATATCACATAGTGATTCTTTTTAACGGTTAAGTTAGAAAGGGCGCACGGTGGATGCCTTGGCACTAGGAGCCGA
>NZ_JAESPO010000020.1:0-716 GCF_016757475.1 Bacillus sp. RHFS10 | reverse complement strand
AAGGCATTTGTTTGGTGGCGATAGCGAAGAGGTCACACCCGTTCCCATGCCGAACACGGAAGTTAAGCTCTTCAGCGCCGATGGTAGTCGGGGGTTTCCCCCTGTGAGAGTAGGACGCCGCCAAGCAGTTTTGTTATTTCTACCATGTTTGTTTATGAAGCTTATATTATTCCGCAGTAGCTCAGTGGTAGAGCTATCGGCTGTTAACCGATCGGTCGTAGGTTCGAATCCTACCTGCGGAGCCATTGCTTCCATAGCTCAGCAGGTAGAGCACTTCCATGGTAAGGAAGAGGTCAGCGGTTCGAGCCCGCTTGGAAGCTTTATTAAGTGTGTTATTACCAAGGTTTCTCAAAAAAGAGAAAGCTTTTTTTATTGCGATATGCGGAAGTAGTTCAGTGGTAGAACACCACCTTGCCAAGGTGGGGGTCGCGGGTTCGAATCCCGTCTTCCGCTCCATTTTTATCCCAACGGGATATTGTAAAATTGATTGCGCCCGTAGCTCAATTGGATAGAGCGTTTGACTACGGATCAAAAGGTTAGGGGTTCGACTCCTCTCGGGCGCGCCATTATTGTTATAGAATAGATAGGGAATCGGGAAGTAGCTCAGCTTGGTAGAGCACATGGTTTGGGACCATGGGGTCGCAGGTTCGAATCCTGTCTTCCCGACCATTTCAATGGGGCCTTAGCTCAGCTGGGAGAGCGCCTGCTTTGCACGC